>NZ_AP028669.1:4807500-4810000 GCF_041154485.1 Variovorax sp. V93
TGGCTGGTCGTCCTCTCAGACCAGCTACAGATCGAAGGCTTGGTGAGCCTTTACCTCACCAACTACCTAATCTGCCATCGGCCGCTCCATTCGCGCAAGGTCTTGCGATCCCCTGCTTTCATCCGTAGATCGTATGCGGTATTAGCACAGCTTTCGCTGCGTTATCCCCCACGATTGGGCACGTTCCGATGTATTACTCACCCGTTCGCCACTCGCCGCCAGGATTGCTCCCGCGCTGCCGTTCGACTTGCATGTGTAAGGCATGCCGCCAGCGTTCAATCTGAGCCAGGATCAAACTCTATAGTTCGATCTTGATTTTTTTCGCTCTTTCGAGCAACTCATAAAAACGGAATTGAAGTGAACTTCACTTCTATTCTCATGAGCGTTTTAAGTCTTGCGACTTGTTCCGAAGAACTTACGCAATTACCTTCAAACGCCCACGCTTATCGGCTGTAAATTTTTAACGAACCCCGAAGCAACTTGTCGTTTACTTCGTCTTGCTTGCTGCGATCAGCGAAGCCTTGTAGTCTATCACGGTTTTTTAAGTACCGTCAAACTTTTTTCGCTTTCTTCAACTTCTTGTCGCACCCCACAACCTTCGCCGCGAGACGCTGAAGCTGCTTCAGCGGAGCCTTCGATTATGCACTGCTTTTTCAAACCGCGTCAACTTCGAAGAAGATTTTTTTCTTCCGGCCTCCTGGCAGCTCGCTCACTGGGAGCCTGTTGCCTAGAGTTGCTCGCAGCACCCTGGGGGACGCTGTGTTGCTTGCCTTTTTGTGTGAACACTTTTTGGGTGCTCACACAAAAAGGAAAGCCCAACACACCGTGTTGGGCTTTTCCTGGCTGTAAGAGCCTGACGATGACCTACTTTCACACGGGAACCCGCACTATCATCGGCGCTGACGCGTTTCACTGTCCTGTTCGGGATGGGAAGGAGTGGTACCACGTCGCTATGGTCATCAGGCATAACTTGTTGTCTGTCTGATCACATGATCAGGCAAACGAATTCATAGAGTTTGGAATCAGCTTTTGGCGAATTATTTTGAATGCGTCAACTTGGCATAACACCTTGATCTGATTGATCAAAGTTATAGGGTCAAGCCGCACGAGCAATTAGTATCAGTTAGCTTAACGCATTACTGCGCTTCCACACCTGACCTATCAACGTCCTGGTCTTGAACGACTCTTTAGGGGGCTCAAGGCCCCGGCAGATCTCATCTTGAAACGAGTTTCCCGCTTAGATGCTTTCAGCGGTTATCTCTTCCACACTTAGCTACTCGGCAATGCCACTGGCGTGACAACCGATACACCAGAGGTGTGTCCACTCCGGTCCTCTCGTACTAGGAGCAGGCTTCCTCAAATCTGCAGCGCCCACGGAAGATAGGGACCAAACTGTCTCACGACGTTTTAAACCCAGCTCACGTACCTCTTTAAATGGCGAACAGCCATACCCTTGGGACCGGCTACAGCCCCAGGATGAGATGAGCCGACATCGAGGTGCCAAACACCGCCGTCGATATGAACTCTTGGGCGGTATCAGCCTGTTATCCCCAGAGTACCTTTTATCCGTTGAGCGATGGCCCTTCCATACAGAACCACCGGATCACTATGTCCTGCTTTCGCATCTGCTCGACTTGTCAGTCTCGCAGTTAAGCACGCTTATGCCATTGCACTATCGTCACGATGTCCGACCGTAACTAGCGTACCTTCGAACTCCTCCGTTACGCTTTGGGAGGAGACCGCCCCAGTCAAACTGCCTACCATGCACTGTCCCCGATCCAGATAATGGACCTAGGTTAGAACCTCAAACACACCAGGGTGGTATTTCAACGTTGGCTCCACAAGATCTAGCGACCCTGCTTCAAAGCCTCCCACCTATCCTACACAGATCTGTTCAAAGTCCAATACAAAGCTACAGTAAAGGTTCATGGGGTCTTTCCGTCTTTCCGCGGGGAGATTGCATCATCACAAACATTTCAACTTCGCTGAGTCTCAGGAGGAGACAGTGTGGCCATCGTTACGCCATTCGTGCAGGTCGGAACTTACCCGACAAGGAATTTCGCTACCTTAGGACCGTTATAGTTACGGCCGCCGTTTACTGGGACTTCAATCAAGAGCTTGCACCCCATCATTTAATCTTCCAGCACCGGGCAGGCGTCACACCCTATACGTCCACTTTCGTGTTTGCAGAGTGCTGTGTTTTTAATAAACAGTCGCAGCCACCGATTTTTTGCAACCCATTCATGCTTCGTTGTTCACTACACACTAATAGGGCACACCTTCTTCCGAAGTTACGGTGTCAATTTGCCGAGTTCCTTCTCCTGAGTTCTCTCAAGCGCCTTAGAATACTCATCTCGCGCACCAGTGTCGGTTTGCGGTACGGTCGTATATAGCTGAAGCTTAGTGGCTTTTCCTGGAACCTCGTTCAGTCACTTCGCGAGCAAGCTCGCTCGATCGTTGGCCTCGGTATATGTGCACCGGATTTGCCTAATGCACGCCT